>NZ_BAAAUT010000001.1:205275-235394 GCF_039534085.1 Planomonospora alba | reverse complement strand
CGGTCGCCGCCTCGGTGATGCGGCGCAGCACGGTCTCCAGGTCGAGGTCGCTGCCCACCGAGACCACGGCCTCCAGCAGCGCGTGCACCCGGTCCCGGGTCGCGAGCACCGTCTCCAGCCGGTCACGCAGCTCCGCCAGCAGGTCGTCCAGCCGCATGTGCGGAAGCAGAGATCCCTCGCCCACGCCCGTCCCCTCCGTCCGTCGGGCCAGACCCACCCCCAAGTCTTCCACCCGGTCCGGGCGGGAGCGAAGACAGGCACCCGCCCCCGGGCGGGGGCGGGCGCCGCGTGGGACGGGCCCGCCGTGCCGCGGGCGCCCCGCCGGCCCGCGCCGGAGGTCCTCGGCGCCGCGTGAGCCGCCGCGGCCTCCTCGTGACGAAGGTCCCTGCCCGCGGTGACGTCCGGCTCCGGTCCGGGTCCCTCCCCGGGGCGAACATGAATGCGGACGGTTTTCCAAGGCGGAGGTCCCGACGAACCGCCATCGCCTGCTGCGTCTCGGCGATGCCGGTGGGCCGGCAGATGCAGTTCTTCGGCGCCCGGGTGAACCTGGCCAAGACCCTGCTGTACGCGATCAACGGCGGCCGCGACGAGATCACCGGCGAGCAGGTCGGCCCCGCGCACCCGCCGGTCACCGGCGACCGGCTCTCCTACGACGAGGTCGCCGCCGCCCTGGACCGGATGATGGACTGGGTGGCCGAGACCTACGTCGACGCGCTCAACGTCATCCACTACATGCACGGCAAGTACGCCTACGAGCGCATCGAGATGGCGCTGCACGACTACCCGGTCAAGCGCACCCTCGCCTGCGGCATCGCCGGCCTGTCGGTGGCCGCCGACAGCCTGTCTGAGGTCCCGACGGCGGTGCCCGCCGCGGCCGGGCCCGCCGCCGGGACCGCCGGGCCCGTCACCGGCTCCGTCCACTCCTGGGACATCTCCACGGGGGTGGACGGGCCCGGCACCCGCTTCGTGGTGTTCGCCTCCGGCTGCCCGCTGCGCTGCCTGTACTGCCACAACCCCGGCACCTGGCGGATGCACGACGGCACGCGCACCACGGTCGACGCGCTCGTGGCCCGGGCCGAGCGCTACCGCCGGTTCATCCGGATCGCCGGCGGCGGCGAGCCGCTCATGCAGCCGGCCTTCACCGGCGAGCTCCTGCGCCGCTGCCGCGAGACCGGCCTGCACACGGCGCTGGACACCTCCGGCCACCTCGGGCACCGGGCGAGCGACGCCCTGCTCGCCGACACCGACCTCGTCCTGCTGGACGTCAAGTCGTGGGACCCGGCGGCCTACCGGAAGGTCACCACGCGCGATCCCGACCCCACGGTCCGCTTCGCCCGCCGCCTGGCCGAGCTCGGCCGCCCGGCCTGGGTCCGGTTCGTCCTGGTGCCGGGCCTGACCGACGCCGAGGAGAACGTCGACGGCCTGGCCGCCTTCGCCGCGACCCTGCCCAACGTCGAGCACGTCGACGTGCTCCCCTACCACCGGATGGCCGAGGCCAAGTACGCCGGGCTCGGCCTGCCGTACCCGCTGCCCGGCACCGAGCCGCCCTCGGCGGAGCTGCTGGAGCGGGTGCACGCGCAGTTCCGCGCCCACGGGGTGCGCAGCCGCTGAGCGGCCGGACCGCGCGAGCGGCGTACGGCGGGCCGCCCCGCCCGCGCGGCGGGGACGGTCGTGACTCTCACGTCGTGCGGGGCGACGGCGGACCGCCCCGCCCGCGCGGCGTGAACCGGGGTCAGCCCCGGGACAGGACCCGGAAGGTGATGCCCGCCCGCTCCAGGCGGGCGGTCAGCGCCTCGCCCATCGCCGCGGCGGTGGTCGTCTGCCCCGACGTCTCCGGCAGGTCGTCGAAGGCCAGGCAGAGCGCCGACTCGGCCAGCATCTTCGCCGTCTCGTCGTAGCCGGGATCGCCGCCCGCGACCTCGGTGACGACCCGCTCGCCCCCGCCGCGCCCGTCGAAGGTGACCTTGAACCAGCCCGCGGCCCGCTGCTCGGGGGTGGGGCCGTCCCCGGGCCGGAAGCGCTCCAGCAGCGCCGCGCGCACCGGCGGGATCTGCGCGAGCACGGCCAGCGCCCCGGCGCCCGCGGCCAGGCCCAGTGCGCCGGGCAGGGTCCGGACCGCCGCGTGGTGGCGGTAGACGAAGTCCGGGCCGTAGCGCTCCAGCGCGCGGGCCGAGCGCGCGACGATCCGCGGGTCGAGCGTGGGCAGCGGGAGCGCCCATCCGCCCACCCGGTGCGGCGGGCCGGGCACGGCCCGCACCCGGCGCCCGGCCGGGCGTTCCTCCAGGCGTCTCCGCTCGCGGGCGGCCGACGCGCTCTGCCGGGCCCGGGCCAGCACCGTGACGGCCGAGTGCACGGTGCCGGCCGACGGCCGCCCGCCCGCCCGCACGTACCCGTCGACGCGGAGCGGCACGCCCTCGGGCAGCCGCCGGACGGTGAAGTGCACGCCCAGGTCGTGCGGGACGGAGTCGAACCCGCAGGCGTGCACGAGCTTGGCGCCGGTCTCCCGCGCCCGCGCGTGGTGGCGGGCGAAGACCAGGTCGACGAACTCCGGCTCGCCGGTGATGTCGGCGTAGTGGGTGCCCGCCTCCGCGCAGGCGGCGGCCAGCGGCTCGCCGTGCACGATGTACGGGCCCACGGTGGTGGCGACCACGCGCGCGCTGCGGGCGACCCCGGCCAGCGAGACCGGGTCGGCGGCGTCGGCGTGGAGCAGCGGCAGCTCCGGCCGGCCGATCCGCGCGGCGACCGCCTCCAGCCGGGCCCGGCTCCGGCCGGCCAGCGCCCAGCGGCAGTCCGGGCCGGTCGCGCGGGCGAGGTAGGCGGCGGTGAGCGCGCCGGTGAAGCCGGTGGCGCCGAACAGCACGAGATCGTACGGGCGGTCCTCTGGCATGGGGGAAGCCTCTCCCGCCCATAGCCCCCGCGCAAGCCCCGCCGCGCGCCGCCGTGCCGCAGTCCCGCCGCGCGCCGTCCCCTGCCGCCGTCCGCGCCTGCGCACCGCGCACGGGCGGCGCCGCACCCGCCTCTGCGGTCCCGGCCCCGCCGACAGACCGGTTCGGTGTCCGACGGCGTCGATTGGTAGTTTTCGGGGAAACATGATGGCTACATGGGAATGCGGAGGATCGGCGCGGTGGAAGTCGAGCAGACGGCGTTGCCGGGGATCGGGCTGCGGCACGAGTTCACCACGCGCTCCGGGCGCCGGATCGGGATCATCTCCCACCGGACGGGCCGCCGCGATCTGGTGATCTACGACAAAGACGATCCCGACCGGGCCTGCGAGGTCGTCAAGCTCAACGACGAGGAGGCCGACGCGCTGGTCGAGCTGCTCGGCGCGCCGCGCATCGTGCAGCGCCTCAACGCCCTGCACGAGGAGGTCGAGGGGCTGGTCAGCCTCCAGTTCCCGATCGTGGCCGGCTCGCCGTACGCCGGGCGCCCGATGGGCGACGCCCGGGTCCGCTCCCGCACCGGCGCCTCCATCGTGGCCGTGGTCCGCTCCGGCCAGGTGGCGGCCAGCCCGGCCCCGGACTTCCGGCTGGAGGCCGGCGACATCGTGGTCGTCGTGGGCAGCCCGGAGAGCACGTCCGCCGTCGCCGACATCGTCGCCCACGGCTGAGGGCCGCGAGTGCACCACGTCGCGATCCTGTTCCTGGAGCTCGGTGCCGTCCTGCTCGGGCTCGGCGTCCTCGGGGCGCTGGCGCTGCGCGTCGGCATCTCCCCCATCCCCCTCTACCTGATCGCCGGCCTGGCCTTCGGCACCGGCGGCATCGTGCCCCTCGCCACCAGCGAGGAGTTCATCGCCACCGGCGCCGAGATCGGTGTCATCCTGCTGCTGCTCACCCTCGGCCTGGAGTACAACGCCGACGAGCTCGTCACCAGCCTCAAGGGCAACGCCCGGGCCGGCCTGGTCGACCTGGTGCTCAACGCCGCGCCCGGCGCGATCTGCGCGCTGCTGCTCGGCTGGGGCCCGGTCGCCGCCGTGGCCATGGCCGGCGTCACCTACGCCACCTCCTCCGGCATCGCCGCCAAGGTCCTGAGCGACCTGGGCTGGATCGGTAACCGCGAGACCCCGGTGGTGCTGTCGCTGCTGGTCTTCGAGGACCTGACCATGGCGGTCTACCTGCCGGTCCTGACGGCCATGCTCGCGGGCCTCAGCCTGGTCAACGGGGCGATCACCGTCGGCATCGCGCTGGCCACGGTCAGCGTGGTCCTGCTGGTCGCGCTCCGCTACGGCCGGTTCATCGAGGCGTTCGTGGCCAGCCCGAACTCCGAGGTGCTGCTGCTGAAGGTCGTCGGGCTCGCGCTGCTGGTGGCCGGCGCCGCCCAGCAGCTGCAGGTCTCGGCCGCGGTCGGCGCGTTCCTGGTCGGCATCGCCCTCTCGGGCGAGCTGGCCGAGGACGCCCAGCAGCTGCTGGCCCCGCTGCGCGACCTGTTCGCCGCGGTCTTCTTCGTCTTCTTCGGCCTGCAGACCGACCCGACGAAGATCCCGCCCGTCGCCCTGCTGGCCGCGGCGCTCGCCCTGGTCAGCATGGTCACCAAGCTGTTCACCGGCGTCTACGCCGCCCGGCGCGCCGGCATCGCCCGGGCCGGCCGGGTGCGCGCGGGCATCTCGCTCATCCCGCGCGGTGAGTTCAACATCGTCATCGCCGGTCTGGCCGTGTCGGCCGGCGCCCACCCCGACCTGGGGCCGCTGGCCGCCACCTACGTGCTCATCCTGGCGGCCTTCGGCCCGCTGGCCGCGCGCCTGGTGCAGCCGCTCATCACCCGCATCGCGGCCCGCGCCTGACGCCCGGTGCGTCCCCGGCCCGCCCGGCCGGGCGGCCCGGGGACGCACCGGGCGGACGGCCCCGTCCCGGGGAGGCGGCACCCGGCCGACCGGCACGGCCCCGGTTCAGGCCCGGGCCCGGGCCCGGTTCAGGCCGGCACATCCCCGGTTCAGGCTCCGGCCTGGCCCCCGCCGGACGCGGTCTCTGATAGGCATGGGCGGGTGATGCGCTTCCTCGCCGCCCCGGTGGCGGCCTGCCTGCTCCTGACCGCAGCCCCGGCGACGGCGGCGGCCCCGCCCGCGCCCCGTGTCCCGGCCGGCACGACGGCCGGTTACGCGGTCTTCGACCGGCAGGCGAACCGGATCGTCGCGCACCGCGGCGCGCACCGCAGGTTCCGTTCGGCCTCGGTGGTGAAGCTCCTGATCGCGATCGACCTGCTGGAGTCGCGCCGGACGCTCCCCGCGCCGGACCGCGCGCTGCTCAAGGCCATGCTCCGGGTCAGCGACGACGACGCCGCGACGGCGTTCTGGAACCGCGGCGGGCAGCGCAGGATCGTCCAGCGGACGGCGCGCAGGCTCGGGCTGACCGACACCGCTCCCCCGCCGGCCGACCGGCCCGGTTTCTGGGGCTACACCTCGCTCAGCGCGATGGACGTCGTCACGGTCTACCGCTATCTGCTGGACCGCGCCGAGCCGCGGGTCCGCGACGTGATCCTCGGCCACCTGCGCAGGGCCGGGCGGTGCGGCTCCGACGGCTTCGACCAGTCCTTCGGGATCCCGAGCGGGGTCCCCGGCCCGTCGGCCGTCAAGCAGGGCTGGTCGGGGTACGGCGCCGCTCCCCCGGCCCGCTGCGCCCGCCCGGCCGCCTCCCCCGCGGCGCCGCCGTCCGCCGCCTCCCCCGCGGCGGTCCCGGCCGCGCGGTGGGCTCCCCCCTCCCCCGAGGCCGCGCCGGTCGCCGTACCGGCCGCCACGACGGCCGGTACGGCGAGCGCCGGATCCGCGGGTCCGGTCCCCGACCTGGGGCGCCCGGTGCTGCACACCACGGGGCTCGCCGGCCGCGGAGAGCGCTGGATCATGGTCCTGCTCACCGCCCATCCCGCGGGGAGCACCTGGGGGCGTTCCACCGCCCGCACCACCGCCCTGGCCCGCGACCTGTACCGCGGCGTGGCCCGCTGAGCGGACGGGCCGCCCTCGCTACCCCGGGCACCTCCGGGGGCCGAGGCTCCGCCCGGCACCGACGACGGCGACCTGGGCGGGGCTTCCCGGCGCCGCGGTGGCGGCCGCGCACACGATCTGCTCGACGGCCGGTGCGGGCAGCTCGCCGGCCGGAGTGGACAGGGTCACCACCAGGTGGCCGTCCGGTCCGGCGGTCACCGAGAACGGGCCGGCGTCGGGCGGGACGGCGGTGGTGAGCCCGTGCGCCCGCTCCCTCGCGGTGGGCCCGGCCGCCAGCAGCGCGAGCGCGTCCGCCGGGGACAGCGGGCCACCGGGCCGCGTCACCGCGTCGAGCCGGCCGTCCTCCACCAGGTAGAGGGTGACCGTGGCAGCCGGTGCGACGGGTCCGCTCGGCGGGTCGCCGACGGGGATGGCGTCGCTGGGCCGCACGCCGCAGCCCGCCACGGCGGCGAACGACACGAGGCCCGCGGCGAGCACGCGGCGGGCGGGCCCTGTCCTCACTCGGGCTCTCCGTCCGGATCGGACGCCCGCCGCGGCAGGCGCAGCGTGAAGACGGCGCCGCCGTCCGGGGCGTTGGCGACGGTGAGGTCGCCCCGGTGCAGGCGCGCGTTCTCCCGCGCGATGGCCAGGCCCAGGCCGCTGCCCTCGGATCTGGCCCTGGCCGCGCTGGCCTTGTAGAACCGGTCGAACACGTGCGGCAGCACCGCCTCGTCCAGCCCCGGCCCGTGGTCGCGGACCTCCAGGGTGATCCGGTGCGGGTCGGCGCAGAGCCGTACCGACACCGGTGGCTCGCCGTGCCGCAGGGCGTTGCCGACCAGGTTCGCGAGGATGACGTCCACCCGGCGCGGGTCCAGCCGTGCCGTCACCGCGGGCGGGAGCTCGGTCCGCACCCGCTGCGACCAGCCCCGGACCCGCAGGGTCGCGCGCACCAGCTCGGCCACGTCGACCTCGTTCGGCGCGAGGACCGCGACGCCGGAGTCGAACCTGCTGATCTCGATGAGGTCGTTCACCAGCGCGGTGAGGTTGAGCGTCTCCTGACTGACCAGCCTGGCGGCCCGCCCGGCGGGCTCGGGCAGCCGGGCCGCCTCCTCGTCGAGGACGTCGGCGACCGCGGCGAGCGCGGCCAGCGGGGTGCGCAGCTCGTGGGAGACGTCGGCCACGAACCGGCGGGCGTCGGCCTCCATCTCGCGCAGCTGCTCGACGTGCCGTTCCAGTTCCGCCGCGGTGGTGTTGAACGTGCGCGCCACGTCGGCCAGCTCGTCGGAGCCGCGGACGGCGATCCTGGTGCGCAGCTCGCCCTCGCCCAGCAGGCGTGCCGCCCGGCCGAGCTCGCGCACCGGGCGCAGCACTCCGCGGGTGGCCAGCAGCGCCAGGGCGACCGCGAACGCCAGGGCCGCCCCGCCGGTGAGCCAGGCGGACGCGGCGAGCCCGTCGATGCTGCGCTGCTCGGGGAGCAGGCTGCGCACGGCGTAGACCTCGATGCCGGACAGCCGCACCGTCCGGCCCCGCTCGGTGACCAGCAACGGCGTGCCGATGATCAGGAAGGGTGCGTCCCGCCACACCACGCGCTGCCACGCGACGCGGCCGCCGGCCACCACCCGCCGCAGCTGCGGCGGTATCGCCCCGAGATCCGGGGCCGGCGCGGCCCCGCCCGGGCCGCCGCGCCCCTGCGGCGGGTCTCCCGGCCCGCGGTGCCCCGGCGGCGGCGGCGGTGGCGCGCCGGCCGCCGAGTGCGTCCCGCGGTAGGCGGCGATCGCGAAGACGTTCCCGTCGGTCACGGCGCCGGCGATCTCGCCGAGCCCGGCCGGGCCCGGCGCCGGGTCCCGCAGCGGGAAGAGCGCCTGCAGGCGGCCGGTCATCGCCTGCACCGCGGCGTCCTGGGTCCGCTGCAGGATGGCGTTGCGGGCCTGGACGTAGATCCCGCCGGCCACCGCCGCCGCGGTGACCACGCACAGCAGCGCGAACGCGGACAGCAGCCGGGCGCGCAGCCCCGGGCTCGGCCACGGTGCCACCGCCGGCTCACACCGGCCCGAACCGGTACCCGAAGCCACGCACCGTCTGCACGTAGACGGGCGCCGCCGAGTCGTCCTCGATCTTCGCGCGCAGCCGCTGCACGCACGCGTCCACCAGACGCGAGTCGCCGAAGTACCCGTGCTCCCACACCGACTCCAGCAGCTGCTGTCGGCTGTGCACCCGGCCCGGCGTGGCGGACAGCTCGAGCAGCAGGCGCAGCTCGGTCGGGGCGAGGCCGACCGGCACGCCGCGGTGGGCGACCACCAGCGCGGCCCGGTCGATGGTCAGGTCCCCGTGCCGCTCCAGCTCCGCCTGGTCCCGGCCGATCCGCCGCAGCACCGCGCGGATGCGCGCCTCCAGCACCCTGGGCTGCACCGGCTTGACCACGTAGTCGTCGGCGCCCGCCTCCAGCCCGGCAACCACGTCCATGTCGTCGCCGCGCGCGGTCAGCATGATGATCGGCACCTGTCCGGCTGCCCGGATGCGGCGGCAGACCTCGAACCCGTCGATGCCGGGCAGCATGAGGTCGAGCACGACGACGTCGGGAAGGTCCGTGCGCAGCCGGTCCAGCCCCTGCTCACCGGACTCCACGGCGCGCACCCGGTGCCCGTGCCGGGTCAGGGCCAGGTCGAGGCCCTCCCGCACGGCCGGGTCGTCCTCGATCAGCAGCACTCGCGACACGCCCCCGGGTCTCACACCACACTCCGCACCTCGCCCGCCGGTCGATCCCGTCCAGTGTCGGCCGGCCGCGTCCCCGCCCCGTCCGCGCCGTGTCATGGTCGTGTCACGGCCGCGCGCCGACGAGCGGTGACGTGCGGCGGACGGCGCGCGCACATCGGGCGCCAATCGTAATTCGTCATGGACGGGCCACGCATCCTCCCGTCCCGGCCCGGGACCGGCCGTCCGCCGCGGTCACGCCGCGGGGCACCGGCCGCGGCCCGGGTCGGGGTCCGCCCGCACGCGCGCTCAGGGGATGCGCGGGAACGCGGCCGGGGCGCGTCAGCCGGTCAGCGCGAAGCCCGCCGCCGCCTCCGCGTGCAGCCGGGCGCTCGGCAGCAGCGGGACGGCGGTGTCCTTCTCGGTGACCAGGAGCTCGATCTCCGTGCAGCCGAGGATGACGCCCTCGGCCCCGTCCGCCGCGAGATCGGCGATGATCCGGGCGTACGCGTCCCTGGACGGTCCCCGGAGCACTCCGCGCACCAGCTCGTCGAAGATCACGCGATGGACCAGCTCCCGCTGCTCGCGCCGCGGGACGACCACGTCGAAGCCGTGGGCGGCCAGCCGGTCCCGGTAGAAGGGCTGCTCCATGGTGAAGCGGGTGCCCAGCAGGCCGACCCTGCGCATCCCCCTGGCGCGGGCCTCCGCGCCCACGGCGTCGGCGATGTGCAGCACGGGCACGCTCGCGGCCCGCGCCACGTCGTCGCTCACCCGGCTGAAGGTGTTGCTGCAGACGAGCAGGACCCCGGCACCGAGGTCCTCCAGCTTCCTGCCGGCATCGGCCAGCAGCGCACCCACCTCGTCCCAGCGACCGGCGAAGACGAGGTCCTCGACGGTCGCGTAGTCGACCGACCAGATGAGGCTGTCGGCGGAGTGGCTGCCGCCGAGCCGCTCGCGTACCCGCCGGTTGATGACCTGGTAGTAGATCACGGTCGATTCCCAGCTCAACCCGCCGATGAGACCGATGGCGCGCATGGAACTCCGTTTCTCTGACGTGCGCCGGCAGCCTGGTCGGTGCCGGCCGCGGTGACGGTGCCGCCACCGCCCTGCCGGGCGGTGCGTCGGCGTGGACGTGCCCGATCGGCTCCCCCGGCGCCGCGCCGGCGGTCAGGCGCCTGCCAGCGCACGGGCGCAGGCGCCGAGCCCGATCTCGCTGGAGGCCTTGACGAAAACCACGTCTCCCGGTTCGACGAGCGCGGTGGCCAGCCTGAGGGCCCCGGCCGCGTCCTCGACGGCGTGGACGGTCACGCCCCGGCCCGAGGACCGCGCCGCCTCCGCCATCGCGAGCGGGTCCCCCGCTCCGACCGCGATCAGCACGTCGAAGCGGAGGTCGGCGACGAGCCGGCCCAGCTCCGCGTGCCGGACGCGGGAGGCCTCCCCCTGCTGCCCCATCGCGCCGAGCACGGCGACGGTGCGGCGGGAGCCGGCCAGGGCCTTCACCGCCCGCAGCCCGGCCCGCATGGATTCGGGGCTGGCGTTGTAGGCGTCGTCGACGACGGTGGTGCCGTCGGGCCGTTCCAGGATCTCCAGCCGGCCCGGGGAGCGCCGCCGGGCGGCGTTCAGCCCCTCGGCGATCTCGGCGGCGCCCAAGCCGAGCGCGGTGGCGGCGGCGGCCGCGGCCAGGGCGTTGCCCACCTGGTGCCCGCCGATGAGGTCGAGCCGGACCGGGGCGCGGCCGGAGGGGGTCACCAGCTCGAACGCCGGGCGCGCCCGCTCGTCCATCCGCACGCCTTCGGCCCGCACCTGCGCCTGCGGCGACCTGCCGTACCACAGGATCCGGGCCCTGGTGCGGCCGGCCATGCCCGCGACGTACGGGTCGTCGGCGTTGAGCAGGGCGGACCCGTCCGCCGGGAGCGCCTCGACCAGCTCGCCCTTGGCCTCGGCCACGTCGGCCGGCCCGGTCCCCATGCGCGCCACGTGCGCGGTGCCGACGTTGAGCACCAGTCCGACCCGGGGCGGCGCGATCCCGGTCAGATACGTCAGGTCGCCCTTCCGGCCCGCGCCCATCTCCAGCACCAGGTACCGGGTGGCGGCGTCGGCGCGCAGCACGGTGAGCGGCAGCCCGAGCTCGTTGTTGAACGACCTGTCGGTGGCGACCGTCGCGGCGTGCCGTTCGAGCACCTGGGCCAGCAGGTCCTTGGTCGTGGTCTTGCCCACGGAGCCGGTCAGGCCGATCACGGTCGGGCTGACGCGCCCGAGCAGGTGCCCGGCCAGCAGGCCGAGCGCGAGCCGGACGTCCTCGACCACGAGGGCGGGCACGCCGACGGGCCTGGAGGCCAGCACGGCGACGGCGCCGCGCGCGACGGCACCGGCCGCGTGGTCGTGGCCGTCGGTGCGGGCGCCGGCCGTCGCGGCGAACAGGCCGCCGGGCACCACCTGGCGGGAGTCGGCGGCCGCGGGCGCCGTCACCGGCGCCTGCGGGTCGCGGACGTCGTGCATGCGCGCGCCGACGGCCCGCGCGATCTCGTCCAGCGTCATGGGGATCACGAGCCGCTCCTGGCGAACGCGAGGTCGATGAGGCGGCGCAGCAGGTCCGGGTAGGGGACGCCGCTGGCCGCCCAGGCCCTGGCGTAGACGGAGCGGGAGGTGAATCCGGGCATGGTGTTGATCTCCAGCGCGTACAGGCGTCCCGTGTCCTCCTCGTAGAGGAAGTCGGCACGGGCCAGGCCGTAGCCGCCGATCGCCCGGAAGGCGCGCAGGGCCAGCTCGCGCACGTCCTCGGCCACCGGGTCCGGCAGCACGGCGGGGATGACGGCGATCTCGGCCGGGCTGAGGTACTTGGCCTCGTAGTCGAGCCAGCCGCCGGGCGCGACGAGCTCGCCGGGCACCGAGGCGTCCGGCGTGTCGTGGTCGCCGAGCACGCCGCAGACGACCTCGCGCGCGGTCACGCCCTGCTCGACGACGACCGTCCGGTCGTAGGCCAGTGCCAGCTCCACGCCCGCGCGCAGTTCCTCCATGGAGGTGACACGTGAGACGCCGATGGAGGAGCCCAGGCCGGCCGGTTTGACGTACATCGGCCAGTCGAGCGGTTCCACCAGGCCCCGGTGGTCGGCGGTGGTGCGCCATTCGTGCCCGGTGAACCACACATGCGGGGTGACCGGGATGTCCTCCGCCAGGAACGCGCGCCGCATCGCGACCTTGTTCATGGCCACGGCCGACGCCAGGACGCCGCAGCCCACGTACGGGATGCCCAGCGTCTCCAGGTGCCCCTGGACGACGCCGTCCTCGCCGAACGGCCCGTGCAGCACGGGGAAGACCACGTCCGCCAGACCGCGTCGCAGCTCCACCGGCCACCTGCCCCGCCGGTCGATGACGACGGCGACGGGCTCGTACAGATCCCTCGGCAGGGCGTCGAGCACGGCCTGCGCCGACTGCAGCGACACCTCGTGCTCGGCGGACGGCCCGCCCGCCAGCACGGCCACGCGTACGCGTTCGGTCACGATCGATCAGCCTTCCTCGGTGACGCGGGGACGGCCGGGCCCCACCGCTGAGGGCGGGGCCGGCCCCGTCCACTGTCGGCCGGCCGTGTCCCCGCCCCGTCCGCACCGTGTCATGGTCGTGTCACGGCCGCCGGGCGGACGCTCCCGCCGCGCGGGCGGCCGGGCCCGCCGCGCCGTTCTCCTCAGCTCGCCCGCCCGCGTGCCGATGTGGAGACATCAGGGACTCCTCCTGAGCCCGTACGGTCCCGCCGCCCGGCGGGGCGGCCCGTACGGGGCCTCCCGGACGCCGAGGAAGGGACACAGATGCGCCGCAACGGCAACCGATCGCACCGGCTCGCCCGCACCCTGGCGGTCACCGGGCTGGCCTGCGCCCTGCTGGGCGGCACCGCCATGGCCGCCGAGGCCGCCACCGCGGCCGCTCCGGAGTCCGGCCCGGTCCGCAGGCCGTCCGGAGAGCTCGTCCCCGGCCAGTACATCGTCGTGCTGGAGGAGGGTGCCGCTCAGGGCGCCGCCGAGGTGCGCGAGGAGGCGGAGGAGCTGACCGGCGAGCGCGGCGGCGAGGTCGCCCGGACCTTCTCCGCGGGCGTCGAGGGCTTCGCCGTCCGCGCCTCGGAGCGCGAGGCGCGGCTGCTGGCCGGCGACCCCGACGTCGCCTACGTCGAGCAGGACGCCCGCGTGGGCGTCGCCGGCACCCAGACCGGTCCCACCTGGGGGCTGGACCGCCTCGACCAGCGCGGCCGCCCCCTCGACGGCGTCTACACCTACCCCGCCTCCGGAGCCTCCGGCGTCGACGTCTACGTCATCGACACCGGCGTCCGCGCGAGCCACACCGACTTCGGCGGGCGCGTCACCGGCGGCGCCGACTTCGTCCGCGACGGCCGCGGCACCGGCGACTGCAACGGCCACGGCACCCACGTCGCCGGCACGATCGCCGGACAGCGGTGGGGGGTGGCCAAGGGCGCCGACCTGCACCCGGTCCGGGTCCTGGGCTGCGACGGCGGCGGCACCACCTCCGGCGTCATCGCCGGCGTCGACTGGGTCACCCGGAACGCCGACGGCCCCTCCGTCGCCAACATGAGCCTGGGCGGCCCGGCCAGCACCGCGCTCGACGACGCCGTCCGCCGGTCCATCGCCGCCGGCGTCACCTACGTGGTCGCCGCCGGCAACGAGGCCGCCGACGCCTGCGCCGTCTCCCCGGCGCGCCTGCCCGCGGCCCTGACCGTCGGCGCCACCACCGCCTCCGACGCCCGCGCCTCCTTCTCCAACCTGGGCCGCTGCCTGGACCTGTTCGCCCCCGGTGCGGGCATCACCTCCGCCTGGTCCTCCGGCGACACCGCCACCAAGACCATCAGCGGCACCTCCATGGCCGCCCCGCACGTGGCCGGCGCCGCCGCCCTGCACCTGGCCTCCGCCCCGGCCGCGACCCCGGCCCAGGTGGCCCAGGCCCTGATCTCCCGGGCCACCCCGGGCGTGGTCACCGGCGCGGGGAGCGGCTCCCCCGACCTGCTCGCCCACACCGGGACCGGGCCCGCCTCCACGGCCCCCTCCGAGACCCCCTCGGCGGCCCCCGCCCCGGCCCCGGCCCCGGTCGCCGCCAGGCCCGCCCGGACCTCCTTCACCAACCCGGCGAACGTGAAGCTCGCCAAGAACAGGCGCTACTCCTACGGCACCCTGAAGGTGTCCGGATCCCCGGGCCGCGCCTCGACCGCCACCGTCACCGTGGCGATCAAGCGGGCCAGGCGCGCCGGCCTCGTCGTCGACCTGGTCATGCCCGGCGGCGAGGTCGTCCCCCTGTACAAGGCCACGGCGCGCCGGCACGGCTCCGGGCTGAAGGGCTCCTACACCGTCCGCGTCGCGGGCCGTCCCCTCGACGGCACCTGGAGGCTGCGGGTGCGCACGCTCACGTCGCTGAAGAACAACGGCCGCCTCGACTCCTGGGGCGTGCGGTTCCGCTGAGCCGGCGGCCGCCCGGCGGGCGGCCCGGACGGCGGGGCGGGTCGCTTTATCGCATCACCCCGGGCCCCCGGGACCACGGGGGTCGCGGAGCTGGTAGGACAGAGGCAGCCCGCCCTGAGACCCGCGGGTGGAGGAGTGGGAGCATGGCCGTCTTCACCGTCTCGACCCACCGGCACGGCACGGCCCTGGTCGTGCGGGCCGGCGGCGAGCTCGACTACAGCCACGCCCCGGTCCTCCGGGGCGAACTGGCCAGGATCTGGGAGACCGGGCCCCCCGCCACGCTGGTCATCGACGTCACCGGGCTCGCCTTCTGCGACTCGGCGGGCATCGCCGAGCTGATCCTGGCCCTGCAGCGCAGCCGCGACCTGGGCACACGCCTGGTCCTGGCCGGCGTGCACGGCGTCCTGGAGCGGATCCTCGCCCTGACCGGCCTACGCCCCGCCTTCGAGGTCTCCCCCTCCGTCGAGGAGGCCCTCGGCGGGGCGTAGCGGTCCGCCGGGCGGGCGGCGCCCCGCCCCCGCGTCGAGCCTTGCGGTCGACCTCGCGTCAGGCCCTGCGGTCGACCTTCTCCGTCGACAGCACGCGCGGCGCGTCCACGATCACGTCGGAGAAGATGTCGACCAGCAGGGCGAGCACGCCGCCGACCACGATGAGACCGGCTCCGGCCCAGACCAGCGGCCAGTTGGGGCCGAGGCAGAGCGCCACACCGCCGAGCGTGAATCCCGCCAGGATGACGATCACCGCGAGCCAAGACTTGAGGCTTCCTCCGTGACTTCCGGCCATGACGTCTTCCCGTTCCTCTCCATATGGGTCACCGTCGCGCGTCGTCCGCGGCGGCGATCACGTGCTTCGGCGTGCTGAGGGTTCTGCGATCCGGCAGGTTCCTGCCCGGACGCCTCACGATCGTAGGCGGTCTCCCGCCCGCCCCGCTCCCCAGGTCCCCTCCTGGCGGGCGTCCGGTCGAGGGCGCCTCCGCCCCGGCCGTCGCGCGGCGCCGGCCCTGCGGGCGGCGGGTGCGGCGGAGAGAGCGTACCCGGATCACGCCGGGGCTATCCGCCGATCCACCGATCCGCTGGCCCGGCCCGGCGGCGCGCGCCTCCGGCGGCACGGGCGGACGGACTCGGCCGATCACCCGTCGATGCGCCTGACATGATGGCACAGAACGATGCCCAGGACACGAGCCGCCGCCCCCGGACGGGCATCGGGCGGGGCCGGAGGCGCCCGCCGCTCCGCCGCGCGCCCGTCCAGGGGACGGAAGGCGGCGCGTCACGAGGTCTCGTCCTCGATGATCTGGAAGGCCGCGGTGGACCCGGCGGCGGCCGACTCGACCGCGCCCTGCGTCTCGGTGATGAGGTCGCCGGCGGCGTAGATCCCGGGGACGCTGGTCCGGCAGGAGCCGTCGGTCTTGACGTAGCAGTTCTCCCGCAGGGCCAGGCCCCGATTCTCCGCCAGGCGCGCGACGAGCGGGACGGGCCGCTGGTCGAGCTGCCAGAGCAGGGTCCCGCGCTCGACGAGCGTGCCGTCGTCCAGCTCGACCGCGTGCAGGTCGCCGCCGGTGTGGCGCAGGGCGCGGATCCTCCCCGTGACCGCCTCCACGCCGGGGTCGTCGGGCGGCGCGGCCCCGTCGGTGAAGACGATCACGTCGTCGCTCCAGGCGGCGAAGGCGGTGGGCGCCTTGCGGGCGAACTCCGCCTCGGCGGTGACCACCCCCCAGGCGCGCTCGCGGTTCTCCCAGCCGGAGCAGAAGGGGCAGTGGATGATCGTCCGCCCCCAGCACTCCTCGAAGCCCTCCAGGTCGGGGATGACGTCGGTCATCCCGGTGGCGAGCAGCACCCGCCGGGTCCAGAGCGACCCGCCGCCCTCGACGACCACCTCGAATCCGCCGTCCCTGCCGGGGACCAGGTCGGCGACGGACGCCTCGTGCAGCTCCGCCATGCCGTAGCGGGCGAGGTCGGCCCAGGCCCGGCCGCGGTACTCGGCGGGGCTCACGCCGTCCATGCCGACGATGCCGTGTATCCCGTGGGAGCCCGCGTTGCGCGGCTCGGCCGGTGACTCCAGCACCGCCACGCGGCGCACGGACCTGCTGAGCGTCATGGCCGCGGTCAGCCCCGCCGGCCCGCCTCCGATGATCGCCACGTCGTAGTGCTGCATACGTCTCTCCTGCCCCGGACGGGGGATCCGTCACCTCCCGCCGCCGGACCGCGGGCGGCCACCCGGCACCGTCCGCCGGTTCCGCCCTCACATGCCTTGCCTTCCAACACATACGGGTGTAAATACAGATGAAACAACATCGAAACGGCGGTGAATCAACAGCATGTACGCCGAGGAACGGCAGCAGGAGATCCTGCGGCGCGCCCGGGAGGCCGGGCGGGTCGACGTCGTGAGGCTGGCGGAGGACTTCGCCGTCACCACCGAGACGATCCGCCGCGACCTGACCGCCCTGGAGCGCGCGGGCGTGCTGCGGCGCGTGCACGGCGGGGCCATCCCCGTGGAGCGGCTCGGCTTCGAGCCCGCGCTGGCCACCAGGGACGAGGTGATGACCGCCGAGAAGGAGCGCATCGCCAAGGCCGCCCTCGCCGAGCTGCCGGAGGACGGCGCGGTCGTCATCGACGCCGGGACGACCACCGCCCGGCTGGTCCAGGTCCTCCCGCCCGACCGGGAGCTCACGGTCATCGTCAACTCCCCGCCGCTGGCCACCGCCCTGGCCGTCCGGCCCGCCCTGAACGTGATCATGATCGGCGGCCGGGTGCGCGGGCGGACGCTGGCCACCGTCGACGACTGGGCCCTGCGCCCGCTGGCCGACCTCCACGTGGACGTGGCCTTCATGGCGGCCAACGGCTGCTCGGTGGCCAAGGGCCTCACCACGCCCGACCCGGCCGAGGCGGCGATCAAACGGGCGATGATCGGCGCGGCGCAGCGCAGCGTCCTGCTCGCCGACCACACCAAGTTCTCCAACACCTACCTGGCCCGCTTCGCCACGCTCTCCGAGATCGACGTCGTGATCACCGACACCGGCCTGGACGCCGCCACGGCGGCCGAGATCGCCGCGGCCG
Organism: Planomonospora alba; assembly: GCF_039534085.1. Classification (NCBI taxonomy): domain Bacteria; kingdom Bacillati; phylum Actinomycetota; class Actinomycetes; order Streptosporangiales; family Streptosporangiaceae; genus Planomonospora; species Planomonospora alba. Next base: position 218,283 of record NZ_BAAAUT010000001.1, on the reverse strand, counting down.
GCCCGGAGGTGGTGCGGGCATGATCGTGACGCTCACCCTCAACCCCAGCCTGGATCGGACGATCGAGATCGGGTCGCTGACCCGCGGCGCGGTCATCCGCTCCGCGGCGGCCCGTCTCGATCCGGGCGGCAAGGGCGTGAACGTCTCCCGCGCCCTGCTGGCCAACTCCGTCCCCTCCTGCGCGGTCGTCCCCTACGGCGGCGACGAGGGCAGGCGGCTGGTCTCCCTGCTGTCGGCCGAGGGCATCGACATGGTGACCGTCCCCGTCACCGGGCCGACCCGCTCCAACGTCGCGCTGGCGGAGCCCGACGGCACGGTCACGAAGATCAACGAACCGGGCACCGCCCTGTCCCCGGCCGAGCTGGACGCCCTCGCCGAGGCGGTGCTGGGCGCGGCCGGCTCGGCGGACTGGGTGGTCGCCTCCGGCAGCCTGCCCCCCGAGGTCCCGGCCGACGTCTACGCGCGGCTGTGCCGCCGCTTCGCCCGGGCCGGCATCCACGTCGCGGTCGACACCAGCGGTCCCGCCCTGGTCGCGGCGCTGGCGGCCGGGCCCGCGCTGGTCAAGCCCAACCGGGAGGAGCTCGCCGAGGCGACCGGCCGGCCGATCACGACGCTCGGTGACGCGATCGAGGCCGCCTCGGTGCTGCGCGCCCGCGGCGCGGGCACGGTCCTGGCCAGCCTCGGCCCCGACGGCGCCGTCCTCCTCCAGGACGACCAGGTCTGGTACGGCGAGGGCCCGGTCGCCGAGCCGCGCAGCAGCGTCGGGGCCGGCGACGCCCTGCTGGCCGGTTTCCTCGCCGCCGGCGCCCGGGGAGAGGCCGCGCTGGTCGAGGCGCTCGCCTGGGCGACCGCCGCGGTGGGGCTGCCCGGCAGCCGGATGCCCGGCCCGGCCGACATCCGCCGCGACCACGTCCGCACCTTCACGGCCGATCCGGCCCTGCCGCTGCGGTCCGGGGGCTGACAGCGGCGCACCACCACCCCCCTGACCGGTGGGCCCTGCGCCGCCGGTCGCCCCGGAAGGAGCACCATCAGTTGAGCACCGACTACACACCGGCCGTCCAGGGGACCGGGGTGAGAGCCACGATCCAGCGCTTCGGCGGGCACCTCGCCGGGATGATCATGCCGAACATCGGCGCCTTCATCGCCTGGGGCCTGATCACCGCGCTGTTCATCCCCACCGGCTGGCTGCCGAACGAGAACCTCGCCGCCCTCGTCGACCCGATGGTCAAGGTCCTGCTCCCCGTCCTGATCGGCTACACCGGCGGGCGGATGGTCCACGGCCAGCGCGGCGCCGTGGTGGGCGCGGTCGCCACCATGGGCGTGGTCGTCGGCGCCGAGGTCCCGATGTTCCTCGGCGCGATGATCATCGGCCCGCTCGCCGCCTACCTGATCAAACTCGTGGACGGCTTCACCGAGCAGCGCACCCGGGCCGGCTTCGAGATGCTGGTCGACAACTTCACCGCGGGCATCGTCGGCGGCGCCATGGCGCTGCTGGGCGTGGCCGGCATCGGCCCGGTCGTCGAGACCGTCACCAGGGCCGCGGGCGAGGCGGTGGGCTGGCTGGTGGGCAACAACCTGCTCCCGCTGGCCTCGGTCCTGATCGAGCCCGCCAAGGTGCTGTTCCTCAACAACGCCGTCAACCACGGCGTGCTCAGCCCGCTGGGCGTGGCCGAGGCGGCCGAGCAGGGCAGGTCCGTCCTGTTCATGCTGGAGACCAACCCCGGGCCCGGGCTCGGCCTGCTGCTGGCCTTCATGTTCTTCGGGCCGCGGGCGCTGCGCCCGAGCACCCCGGCCGCGGCGATCATCCACTTCCTCGGCGGCATCCACGAGATCTACTTCCCGTACGTGCTGATGAAGCCGCGCCTGATCCTCGCGGTCATCGCCGGCGGCGCCGCCGGGATCTTCACCTTCATCCTCACCGGCGCGGGCCTGGTCGCCCCGCCGTCCCCCGGCAGCGTGTTCGCCTACTTCGCGGTGACCCCGCGCGGCGGCTGGTTCGCCTCCGCCGCCGGGATCCTCGTCGCCACGGCCGTCTCCTTCGCGGTCGCGGCGGTGCTGCTCGGCTTCGGCCGGGACCGCGGCGAGGAGACCGCCACCGACAGCGCCACCGACAGCGCCGCCGACAGCGCCGCCGACAGCGCCGCCGGCGCCCCGTCCGCCACCGCACCCACCAGCAAGGAGGCATGACCCGTGGCCGGCATCGACAGCAAGGACATCCGCAAGATCGTCGTGGCCTGCGACGCGGGCATGGGCAGCAGCGTCATGCTCGCCACCCAGGTCCGCCGCCAGCTCAAGGACCTCCGGATCGAGGTGGTGCACACGCCGGTCAACTCCATCCCCGGCGACGCCGACGTGGTGCTCTGCCACGCGGGTCTGGCCGACCGCGCCCGCGCCTCGGCCCCGGGCACGGTGCTGGTGCCGTTCCAGGTCTTCATCGGCGACCCGGCCGTCACCCGGCTCATCGACACCATCAGGAAGGGCGGGACCGTCGATGCCTGAGACGGCCCCCCTCCCCCTCGACCCGCGCGCCGTACGGCTGGACGCCGCGGCGGCCGACCGGGACGAGGCGATCCTGCAGTGCGGCCGGGTGCTCATGGAGATCGGCGCGGTCGAGGCCCCCTACCTCGAGGCCATGCTGGAGCGCGAGCGCACGGTCTCGACCTACATGGGCGAGGGCGTCGCCATCCCGCACGGCACCCTGGAGGCCAAGGACGCCGTCCGGCACGACGCGCTCTGCCTGCTGCGCTTCCCGGGCGGCGTCGACTGGGGCGGCGAGCGGGTGGCGGTCTGCGTCGGCATCGCCGCCCGCGGCGACGGCCACCTGCGGCTGCTGTCCGCGCTCGCCCGCATCCTGATGGACCCGGAGCGCGCCCGCGCGCTGCGCGAGGCCGGCGAGGTCGGCGAGGTGCTGCGCCTGCTGGAACCGATCGAGGAGGAAGAGTGAAGGTCGCCCGTTTCCACGCCCCCGGTGACATCCGCGTCGAGGACGCCGCCGAGCCCGTCGCCGGGCCGGGCGAGCTGCTGATCCGGGTGCGCAACTGCTCCACCTGCGGCACCGACGCCAAGATCTTCAAACACGGCCACCACCACATCAGGCCGCCGCGGGTCATGGGGCACGAGATCGCCGGCGAGGTGGTCGACGGCACCGGCGGCTGGGCGCCGGGCGACCGGGTGCAGGTGATCGCCGCGATCCCCTGCGGCCGGTGCGGCGAGTGCCGGCGGGGCCGGATGACGGTCTGCCCGAACCAGGAGTCGATGGGCTACCACTACGACGGCGGATTCGCCGAGTACATGGTGGTGCCGGCGAAGGTGCTGGCCGTCGACGGCGTCAACCGCATCCCCGACGGGGTCGGCTTCGCCGAGGCGTCGGTGGCCGAGCCGCTCGCCTGCGTGCTCAACGGCCAGGAACTGGCCCGGGTCGGGGAGGGCGACGACGTGGTGGTCATGGGCTCGGGTCCCATCGGCTGCCTCCACGTACGGCTGGCCCGCTCGCGCGGCGCCGCCCGGGTGTTCCTCGTCGACGTCAACGCCGGGCGGCTGGAGGCGGCGGCGGAGCTGGTCCGGCCGGACGCCGCCGTGCACGGCGGGGACCCCGGTGCCGCCGGGGACGCCGTGGAGCAGGTGCTCAAGCTGACCGAGGGCCGGGGCGCCGACGTCGTCATCACGGCCGCCGCCTCGGGCGCGGCCCAGGAGCAGGCGCTGCGCATGGCGGCACGGCAGGGGCGGATCAGCTTCTTCGGCGGCCTGCCCAAGGACGACCCGATCATCCGGTGCGACTCCAACCTGGTGCACTACCGGGAGCTGACCGTCGTCGGCGCCAACGGCTCCAGCCCCGCGCACAACGCCCAGGCCCTGGCGCTGATCGCCGACGGGCGGGTCCCGGTCGCCGACCTGATCACCCACCGGCTGCCGCTCCCGGAGGTCCTCGGCGGGATCGGCATCGTCAGCCGCGGCGAGGCCATCAAGGTCACCGTCGAGCCCTGACCGCCCCGGAGCTGAACCCCCCTCCAGAGAGGAAGTCAGAAATGCCGGAAAGGACAGTCGTCATCGGCTCGCGCACCGGCCTGCACGCCCGGCCCGCCAAGCTCTTCGTGCAGGCCGCGGCGGCCCAGGACGTGCCGGTGCGCATCCGCGTCGGCGGCGGCAGGGCCGTACCCGCCACCAGCATGCTCGCCGTACTCACGCTCGGCGCGGGGCACGGCGCCGAGGTCGTCCTGGAGGCGGAGGGGCCGGGCGCGGAGGCCGCGCTCGACTCCCTGGCCGCGCTCCTGGCCCGCGACCTCGACGCCGAGGAGGCTTCCGATGCCTGAGCCGGCGCCCGGGACCGGGGTGGCGGGCGGCGCCGCGCCCCGGCCGGGGCCCGGTGCCGCTTCCGGGACGCTGCGCGGGCTGGGGGTCGGCCCCGGGCTGGCCGCCGGGAAGGCGTTCCGGATGGCCGGTCCGCCCCCGCTCCCGGCCCCGGCCGCGCGGACCGACCCGGAGCGGGAGCGGGCCGCCGCGCTGCGCGCGCTGGCGGCGATCGGCGCCGAGCTGGAGGCGCGCGCCGCGGCGGCGGCCGACCCGGCCGCGAGCGCCATCCTGGAGGCGCAGGCGCTCATCGCCGCCTACCCGGCCCTGCGCGAGTCGGCCGAGGAGAACACCGCGGCGGGCATGGACGCCGCCCACGCGATCGACGCCGCCTGCGCCCGGCACCGCGAGGAGCTGCTGGCCGCCGGCGGCCGCTACGCGGAACGGGCCGCCGACCTCGACGACATCCGCAACCGGGCCGTCGCCGCGGTGCTGGACCTGCCCGCGCCCGGGATCCCCGACCCCGGGCACCCGTTCGTCCTGGTCGCCGCCGACCTCGCCCCCGCCGACACCGCCGGGCTGGACCCCGGCACCGTGCTCGCCCTGGTCACCGAGGAGGGCGGGCCGACCAGCCACACCGCCATCCTCGCCCGCGCCCTGGGGCTGCCCGCCGTGGTCCGCTGCCCGGGCGCGACCGGCATCGCCGACGGGACGCCGGTCGCGGTCGACGGGACCACCGGGGAGGTCCGCACCGGCATCGGCGAGGAGGAGGCCGCCGCGATCCGGCGGCGGGCCGACGCCGAACGCCGCCGCCTGGCCGCGAGCACCGGCCCCGGCCGTACCGCGGACGGGCACCCGGTCGAGCTGCTGCTCAACATCGGCTCCGCCGCCGACCTGCGCGCCGGGGCGGACGCCGAGGGGGTCGGCCTCTTCCGCACCGAGTTCCTCTTCCTCGACCGGCGGCGGGAGCCGGGCTTCGACGAGCAGGTCGCGGCCTACGAGGCCGTCTTCCGCGCCTTCCCCGGCGGGAAGGTCGTCGTCCGCACGCTCGACGCGGGTTCGGACAAGCCGCTGCCGTTCCTCGGCGAGCGGCGGGAGCCCAACCCCGCGCTGGGCGTGCGGGGACTGCGCGTCGCGCGCCACCGGCCCGAGGTGCTCGACACCCAGCTCGACGCGATCGCCGCGGCCGCCCGCGCGAGCGGCGCCGAGCCGTGGGTGATGGCCCCGATGGTGTCCACCGTCGCCGAGGCGGACGACTTCGCCGCCCGGGCGCGGGCCCGGGGGATCACCCGCGTCGGGGCGATGATCGAGGTCCCGGCCGCGGCGCTCCTGGCGGACCGGCTGCTGGAGCGGCTGGACTTCCTCAGCGTCGGCACCAACGACCTCAGCCAGTACGCCTTCGCCGCCGACCGGCAGCACGGGGAGCTCGCCGACCTGCTCGACCCCTGGCAGCCGGGGCTGCTGCGGCTGGTCGCCGAATGCGCGCGGGCCGGGCGGGAGGCGGGCAAGCCCGTCGGGGTGTGCGGGGAGGCTGCGGCCGACCCGCCGCTGGCCGCCGTGCTGGCCGGGCTCGGCGTCACCAGCCTGTCCATGTCCGCGCCGAGCCTCGCCCCGGTGCGGGAGGCGCTGGCCGGCCGCACCCTGGAGCGCTGCCGCGTAGGCGGCCGGCTCGCCCTCGCCGCCGCCGGCCCGGCGCGGGCCCGCGAGGGGGGCGCCGCCGGCCGGCGGGCGCCGACCGGGTGACCCGGCCGGGGACCGGCCGCTCCCGCGGCTCTCCGGGCCGACGCGCGGTGCCGGAGAGGGCCTCCCCCGGCACCGCGCATCGGTGAGATCACCGGTTGCGGCGGCGCCGGCCCGCAGGACGGGGCGGTCCCCGGTACCGGCCCTTCTCAGCTCCGGCATCCGCGCGCAACACTGGGGCATGCTCTCCGCCTCCTCCGTCACCGCGGCCGTCGCCCTCCACGGCCGCGACGCGGAACTGGCCGCGCTGCGCCGGCTGCTCGACGCCGCCCGCCGCGGGGCGGGCGGCGCGCTGCTCGTGCTGGGAGCCCCGGGGACGGGCAAGTCCGCGTTGCTCGACGCCGCGGCGGCCTGGGCCGGTGATCCCGCGGACGGGCCCGCCGCCCCGGCGCGCGACCCGGACGGCTCCACCCCCCGCCGGGACGGCTCCGCGCACGACTCGGGCGGCCCCTCCCCGCGCCCGGACGGCTCCGTCGCCGGTCTCGGAGACGGCTCCGCGCCCCGCCCGGACGGTCCCGGGGACGGGTTCGTCGTGCTGCGGACCCGCGGCGCCGCGTCCGAGGCCCGCCTGCCGTACGCCGGGCTGCACGCCCTGCTCCGCCCGGTCGCGGACCGGATCCGCGCGCTGCCCCCGGCGCAGGCCGCGGTGCTCACCGAGGCCCTGCGGCTCGGTACGGCGGGCGGCGGGCTGGCGCTGCCCGCCGCCGTGCTGGACCTGCTGCTCGCCATGGCGTGCCCGGTCCTGGTCTGCGTCGACGACCTGCACCACCTCGACGCGCCCAGCCGCGAGGCGCTGATCTTCGTGGCGCGCCGCCTGCGCGGCGAGCGGATCGCGCTGCTCCTGGCGGCCGACGACACTCTGCCCGGCGGGCCCGCCGGCGCCGGGGAGCACGGAGCGCCCGCGGGCCCCGCCCCCCACGGCGCTCCCGAGGACGGCGCGGGCGCCCCCGGAGACATCCTGCGGTTCGTCCCCGGGGACGTCCCCCGGCTGGTCCTGCGCGGCCTCGACGAGGAGGCGGCCCGGCGGGTGATCGACGACCTGGCGCCGCCCGGCCTCCCCGAGGACCTGCGCGCGGCCCTCGCGGAGATCGCCCACGGCAACCCGCTCGCGCTGCGCGAGCTCGTCGGCTCGCTCACCGCCGACCAGGTGAGCGGCACCGCCGCTCCCCCGGAGACGCTCCCGCCGGGCGGAAGGCTGTGGCGCGCGTACGCCGACCGGCTCGCCCGGCTGCCCGCGCACACCGCCGACCTGCTCCTGCTGATCGCGGCCGATCCGGAGCTGGACACCGCGACCCTGCTGCGCGCCGCCGAGCCGCGCTGCGCGCTCACCGCGCTGGAGCCGGCCGAGCAGGCGGGCGTCGTGGTGCGCGCGGCCGGGGACCGCTACGAGTTCCGGGAGCCCGCGATGCGGCCGGTGGTCTACGCCGGGGCGTCCCTGGCCCGGCGGCGGGCGGCGCACCGCCTGCTGGCTCGGGTCCTGGACGCCGGGCACCAGCGCCTGCGGCGGGCCTGGCACCGGGCGGCCGCGCTGGACGGCCCGCCCGGGCGGCTCGCGGACGAACTGGTGGAGGAGCTCGCCGAGGGACCGGACGGCACGGCCGGGGGCCGGGGCGGGTTCCCCGAGCCGTTCCGCGCCTTCGAGCGGGCGGCGGAGCTCACCACCCGCGGCGACGTCAGGGCCGCCCGGCTGGCCGCGGCCGCCCGCCACGCCTGGCACGCCGGGCTGCCGCAGCGCGCCCGGTCGCTGCTGGCCCGCCTCAACTCCCTGGCGGTCACCGAGGAGGTTCGGGGCCGGGCCGAGCTGGTCCGGGGCAGCCTGGACCTGCGCAGCGGCAAGACGGACAGCGCCTGCGACGAACTGCTGGCGGCGGCCGACTGGCTGCTCGACCGCGACCGGGAGCAGGCCGTCCGGGCGTTGATCCGGGCGAGCGAGGCGACCTACCTCGCCGGGGACAACCGGCGCTTCCTGGCCATCGCGCGCCGCGCCGCCGCGCTGCGGAGGCCGGACGACCCGCCCACCACCCGGCTGATGCTCTCCTACCTCGAGGGCATGGCGGCGACCTTCCGCGGACGGCACCGGGAGGCGGCGGCCCCGCTCCGCCGCGTCGTGGAGCTGGCCCCCTCGGTGGACAACCCCTCGGTGCTGGTCTGGGCCTGCGTCTCCAGCCTGCTGCTCGGCGACGACGCCCAGGCGCTGAAGCTCTCCACCCGGGCGATCGGCATCGCGCGCGCCCAGGGGGCCGTCTCCACCGTCCCGCAGGTGCTGGAGTTCCTCATCCAGGCCGAGCTCTGGCTGGGCCGCTACGCCTCCGTCGCCGCCAACGCGATGGAGGGCCTGAGGCTGGCCCAGGAGACCGGCCGGCTCAACAGCGCCGCCCAGCACCTGGCCTGGCTCGCCCTCACCGCCGCGGTGCAGGGCGACGAGGAGACGTGCCGGATCAGGGCCGGGAGCGCGATCGAACTGGCCGACGCCCACGGGCTGGGCGTGGCCGGGGCGCTCGGCAACTGGGCGCTGGCCCACCTGGACGTCGCCGCGGGCCGGCACGCGAGCGCGGCCGGGCGGCTGCGGGCGACGGCGCGGGCGGACGGGACGGGCGGCCACCTCGTCGTCCGGGTCATGGCGACCCCCCACTTCGTGGAGGCGGCGGTGCGCACCGGCGACGTCGAGCAGGCGCGGGCGGCCCTGGCGGTGCTGGAGCGCTGGGCGGACAGCACGGGCAGTCCCGACCGGCTGGCGCTGGCCGAGCGCTGCCACGCGCTCCTGGCCTGCCCCGGCGAGGCCGAGGAGCGCTTCCGGGAGGCTCTGGAGCTGCACCGGAAGGGGTCCTGCGCGTTCGAGACGGCCCGTACGCAGCTGCTGTTCGGCGGCATGCTGCGCCGCAACCGGCGGCCGGGCGCGGCCAGGGAGCACCTGCACGGCGCGCTGGAGACCTTCGAGCGGTACGGCGCGCGGCTCTGGGCCGAGCAGGCCCGCGGTGAGCTGCGCGCCTCGGGCGAGTCCCTGCCGTCCCGGTGCCGCGCGGCCCGCTCCCCGGCGGACGGGGCGGCCGGGCGGGGGACGCCCGCGGCCCGGGAGCTGACCGCGCAGCAGTTCCAGATCGCCCGGCTGGTCGCGGACGGCGCCACCAACCGCGAGGTGGCGGCCCAGCTCTTCCTGAGCCCGCGCACCGTCGAGCACCACCTCAGGAACATCTTCGCCAGGCTCGGCATCCGCTCCCGGGTCGAGCTGGCCCGCCTGCTGTCGTAGCCACCGCGCCGACGCGCCCGGCCCGCGGCGCGGGAGGCGTCAGGCGGCCCGCTTCCACGGGGCGACGAGCAGCAGGTCGTCGATCCGCTCGGCGGTGACGGGCCGGGAGAACAGGTAGCCCTGGCCCAGCGGGGAGCCCATCTGCCGCAGCACGTCGGCCTGCTCGCGGGTCTCCACGCCCTCCACGATGGTGCTCAGGCCGAGGCTGGCCGACAGCTCCACGATGGCCCGGGTGAAGGCCCGGGTGCGCTGGTGGTCGGCCTCCGTGAGGGGGGTGGTGAAGGAGCGGTCGATCTTCAGGACGTCCACCGGGAGCGCGCGCAGGTACGACAGCGACGAGTAGCCGGTGCCGAAGTCGTCCAGGGCGATGCGCACGCCGTGCTCGCGCAGGCGGGTCAGGACCTCGACGATGCGGGTGGTCTCGACCTGGGTGGTGGCCAGCAGCATGCTCTCGGTGATCTCCAGGGTGAGCGCCCGTTCGGGCAGCTCGTGGCGGTCGAGCATGGCCAGGACCGCGTCGCTGAAGGTCTCGTCGCGCAGCTGGCGGCCGGAGACGTTGACCGCGACGGTGATGCCGTGGCTCTCGTGCCAGCGGCGGGCGTCGGCGCAGGCCTGCTCCAGCACCCACAGGCCGATCTCGACGATGAGGCCGGTCTCCTCGGCCACGGGGATGAACACGTCCGGCCGGACCGGCTCGCCGCCCTCGGGGATCCAGCGCAGCAGGGCCTCGACGCTGCGGATGTCCCCGGTGGCGAGGTCCACGACGGGCTGGTAGTGCAGCGCGAACTCCCCGCGGGCCAGGGCCCGGCGCAGGCCGGTGGCGATCCGGGTCTGCCGCATGCGGGCGGCCCGCAGCTCGCCGTCGAACACGACGACCTGGTTCTTGCCGGCGGACTTGGCCGCGTACAGGGCCAGGTCCACGTCGCGCAGCGCCTCGGAGGCGGTGGCGGCGGCGACCTCGGCCAGGACGCCGATGCTGGTCGTCAGGTACAGCTCGCGGCCGCCGAGGTGGTAGGGCGCCTGGACCGCGGCCAGCACCCGCCGCGCCAGGGCGAGGGCCTGGTCGAGGGTCGCACCGGGCAGCACGACGGCGAACTCGTCGCCGCCGGGCCGGGCCAGGGTCTGGCCTCCGGTGACGAGTCCGCGCAGCCTGCGGGCGACGACGGTGAGGAGCTCGTCGCCCACCGGGTGGCCGTAGGTGTCGTTGACGTCCTTGAAGCCGTCCAGGTCGAGCAGGAGCAGCGCGGGCGGCGGGCCGCCGGGCCGGGCGGCGTGGGCGGTGATCGCGTCCTGCACGACCTCGGCGAACAGGGTGCGGTTGGCCAGGCCGGTGAGCGCGTCGTGCGAGGCCCGGTGGGCCAGCCTGCGCTGCAGCGCGTCCTGGCGGCGCAGGGCGGCCGACAGCTCGTCCGCCTGCGCGGTCAGCTGCCCGGCCTGGCGGTCCAGGGCGACGGCGCGCGCCTCGGCCACCCGGGCGACGAGGTCGAGGCGCGCCACCAGCAGCACGGCCAGCAGCACGGTCATCGCCGTGATGCCCAGCTCGGCGTGGGAACGGGCGGGACCGGAGGAGAGCGGGTCCGCCAGCAGGCCGATGCCCGCCACCGAGAGCAGCGGGCTGGCCACGGTCAGCGTCAGGAACACCGCCACCCGCGTCCGGCCGCCCACCTCCCTGGCCTGCACGGTGCCCGCCCCGGCCAGGCTGGGGTGGAGCGCGGCGGCGCCCACCAGGAGCGGCCAGCACATCCAGGCGACCAGGGAGAGCGGCCCGTCCGGGCGGCCGGCGGCCAGGTTCGTCAGGTGCAGGCCGTCGGAGACGAGCAGCATGCCGTAGCCCAGGCCCGTCAGGACGAGCCAGGGCGGCCGGCCCTTGCCGAGCGTCAGCCGTACGGCCAGGCCCAGCATGAACAGGTCGACGACGGGGGCGACGAGGGTGACGACCAGGTGGGAGTCGACGCGGGGCGCGCCGTGCAGCAGGGGGTGGATCAGGAAGGCCCACACGGGCATGGCCGCGCCGACGGTCATGATGCCCGCCTCCAGCAGCGCCGAACGCGTGGAGCCGCCGCGCCCGCTCAGCAGCGCCAGCACGGCCAGCCCGAGCAGGGAGGAGCAGGCGATCAGGATGCGGTACAGCTCCAGCAGGGCGGCGTTCTCCAGCCAGACCCAGCCGACGCCCCAGCACAGCGCCGTCGCCGACCAGGTGGCGGCGGTCCCGGCGACGACCATCCGCCAGGGCCGTGCGCGGTCCAGGCCGTACCGGCGGATCTGCCGGATCATCAGCAGCGCCGTCACCCCCTGCAGACCCGACTGCGCCACCGCGGCCGGGCCCGCGGGCAGGAGGGGTGCGGCCAGGACCAGCAGGCCGCCGAGCAGGAGATAGAGCGACCAGCCGCGCGGGGCTCGGCGAACGGCGTCCCACCGGGGGGCACGCCGGGTCGTCGGGCGCAGTGGCTGCCGCATGGAGTGGTCCTTCCGTCCAGATCTGGCCTCTCCTCATCGGCAGCCGGAGCGCGGAGTTGACAGAAGAACCCGGAAGAACAGCGGGAGATTCGGGCGGTCTCACCGGTCCTCGGCGGGACCGGTGATTTCACCGATGCACACGGATACGTGACTCCGCGAAAGTAATCCCTGTCAACGTTTCGAGGGACGCCACGACCCCCACGGTGCAGGCACGCTCGTCCGCGGCCTCACACCGGACGGCACCCGGCTCGGGCGCCGTCGCCTGGCCCCCTCCTGCGAACAGGGAGTAACCGACGTGCAGTCTCACCCCCCGACCTCCCCGAACCGCCCGGCACGCACCGCCGCGAAGCTGGCGCTCGCGCTGGCCCTCGTGGGCGGCGCCGGCGCGATCGCGCCCGCCGCCCACGCCGCGGCCGGCTACGAGCGCGGCCCCGACCCCACGGAGAGCAGCCTGGAGGCCTCCCGCGGCCCGTTCAGCGTCTCCGACACCGACGTCTCCTCCCTCGCCGTGTCCGGCTTCGGCGGCGGCACGATCTACTACCCGAACGACACCAGCCAGGGCACCTTCGGCGGCATCATCGTCGCCCCCGGCTTCACCGCCAGCAAGTCGAGCATGGCGTGGTACGCCGAGCGGCTCGCCTCGCACGGCTTCGTGGTCTTCAACATCGACACCATCACCCGCAGCGACCAGCCCGACAGCCGGGGCCGGCAGCTGCTGGCAGCGGCCGACTACCTGACCACGCGGGCCTCCAGCGCGGTCCGCAACCGGCTCGACTCCAGCCGCATCGCGGTCAGCGGGCACTCCATGGGCGGCGGCGGCACCCTGGCGGCGGCCGCGAGCCGCCCGTCGCTGAAGGCGGCGATCCCGCTGACCCCGTGGCACACCGACAAGACGTGGAACAACGTCACGGTGCCGACACTGATCATCGGTGCGGAGAACGACTCGGTCGCCTCGGTGAGCCTGCACTCCGAGCCGTTCTACAACAGCCTCTCCTCCGCTCGGGAGAAGGCCTACCTGGAGCTGAACGGCGCGAGCCACTTCGCGCCGAACACCTCCAACGACACGATCGCCAAGTACGGCATCGCCTGGATGAAGCGCTTCGTGGACGAGGACACCCGCTACGACCGGTTCCTCTGCCCGGCACCCGGCCGGAGCCTGCAGATCGAGGAGTACCGCTCCTCCTGCCCGCACTGAGACCGTCCCGCCCGCTCCGGGCGGGCGTCTCCGACGGCGGGGGGCGCCCGGCAGGGCGGCCGCCGGCCCCCCCCCCCCCCCC